>NZ_BAABEY010000041.1:0-881 GCF_039540405.1 Ravibacter arvi | reverse complement strand
ATAACAGCGGCTACAGCAGTTTGGCAGTATTCCGGTTAGTGTCTTGTACCTGTTCCCGACACTTGCTTTAAAGGATGGTCCCTCCTAGTTTGGTGATATCGCTCCCCGCAATATTCCCGTTTGGCACATTTCTGTTTTGTGACCCCTTTGAGCTGTAGCCCGCTGTTATTCACCTTTTAAAGCTAAAGGCTATGTCAAAGTTAGTCACATTTGAGCAGCAAAACACACATTCGGCAGCTATAGATATCGGTAGCCGTAAGATTTATGTGTCTGCTGACGGGATCACCGTTAAAAGCTATGAAACCTTTACGGCCGGTTACCGGGAATGTATCCGGGACCTTAAAGCAGAAGGCGTCAGGCAGGTGTGTATGGAAGCGACGGGTGTTTACTGGATCGCCCTGCATGAAATGCTGGAATCGGCCGGTCTTCAGGTATGCCTGGTCCATCCCAAAGAGGTTAAACAGGTAAAAGGACGCAAGACCGACGTAAGTGATGCTTGCTGGATACAAAAGATGTTCAGCGCTGGCCTTGTCAGGCAAAGTTATATTCCTTCCGGCAAGTTGAAGGAGCTACGCATGCTTATCCGGGAGCGGGAGGATATCTTAAGTATAGCCAGCGGGTATGTGAATAAAATGCAGAAAGCCCTTGAATTAATGAACGTGAAACTCACTCAGGTTCTCTGTCAGATAAATGGCGTCAGCGGGATCCGGGTGATTGAAGCGATTCTGGAAGGGGAACGCGACAAACAGGCGCTTCTGAAGCTGTGCCATAAAAGTATCCGGGAAAAGAAGTCGGATCAGGTGCTGAATGCGCTGGAGGGCAACTACAATGAAAGCTGGCTGTTTTTGTTGGCCCAAAGCCTGAAACTCTGGAAAATCCAC
>NZ_BAABEY010000040.1:0-1252 GCF_039540405.1 Ravibacter arvi | reverse complement strand
TTGTCTGGTTATCAGTGTTTTATTTGTTTTTCTGATGTTTTATTAGTATCTTTAATTACTGATAATCAGCCCTATATGTCAGTATTTAAAGACCACAAAGTTCCCCTTAACCAGATTTTGGAGTTTATTCCGGAAGCCCTTTTAAGCCATCTTTCGGCGAGCACAAAAGTCGATTATTACAGCAAGGTTCTCCATGGCAGAAAGATGTTCTATCTGCTTCTCTTCTGTATCTTCGACAATGAAAGACTGAGTCAGAGGACACTTGAAGATACTTTCAATGACAGCGGGTTCAGGGCTCTGTTCGGCCTGGGCGAAGATGAAAAGATCCGAAGGAGTTCCATCTCCGAGAGGCTTTCCAAGATCGACCCGAACTATTTCAAAGAAATCTACGAACAGATGTATGATCGGTTTTCGGAGTTTTACGATAAAAAGGAGGTTGAAAAGTACAACCTGATCCGCACCGACAGTACTATTGTTTCGCAGGCTTCATCCAGGCTAAAGGAGGGCATTGACCAGAAGAACGGGAAAAAGCTGGTGAAATTCAGCTTCTCATTTGACGGGATGCTGCCCTGTGGAGCGGAGATTTTTAACAGCCAGAAATATGCTTCCGAAGATGAGGCCCTTCCCCAGGCTGTCCTGAAGCACGTAATGAAAGAGCAAGGGGAGAACAACATCTATGTTATCGACAGAGGCCTGCAGTCCACACGGGCGATGAATGAATTTGATCGCAGGTCAATCAAGTTTATTCTGCGCAGCAAAGAGGATCGAAAGTTCGAAGAACTGCAGGTGTTTCCAAACAGTGTTAAAAGGTGGGATGACTGGCAAGTGGTTAAAGACTGTAAAGTGAACCTTTATACCGGAAAACCTATTCAGAACAAACGTGGGAATAGGCATTACCGGCAAGAACTGGTGGAAACTGATTTCAGGTTGGTGGTCATCAAAAACCAGAAAACCGGGAAAGAATTCTGGTTCCTGACCAATGAGTTTCAACTTTCTGCCAAAGAAATTGCTGATTATTACCGCAAACGCTGGGATATCGAAGTCTTCTTCAGGTTTATCAAGCAAGAACTAAATCTAAGCCATCTGGTCTCCCTTAATAAAAACGGGATCCAGGTCATGATCTATATGACAATGATCGCGGCAATGTTACTGCTCATATACAAAAAAGCCAACAATATAGGGTATAAGACCGCTAAAAGACGCATCGCTATGGAGCTCCGGAATATGATTACTGCTATTTTAATCCGATTCG
>NZ_BAABEY010000039.1:0-2720 GCF_039540405.1 Ravibacter arvi | reverse complement strand
GATGAAGGACGTGATAAGCTGCGATAAGCTGCGGGGATTAGCACATATGAATTGATCCGCAGATTTCCGAATGGGGCAACCCATCATGAATAATTCATGATACTATCTTAATGGATAGGGCGAACGGGGGGAACTGAAACATCTAAGTACCCCCAGGAGAAGAAAACAAATTAGTGATTCCGCAAGTAGTGGCGAGCGAACGCGGAACAGCCCAAACCATAGCAGTTACGGCTGTTGTGGGGTTGTAGGACAGGCATAATCGAAGTCAACGTAAGTGGAAAGATCTGGGAAGTTCTGCCATAGCGGGTGAAAGCCCCTTACACGTAGGAGTTGACAACGAGGCTTGTATCCTGAGTAGGGGGGGACCGGAGAAATCCCCTTTGAAACCGGCGGCACCATCCGCCAAGGCTAAATACTCCCTGGAGACCGATAGTGAAATAGTACCGTGAGGGAAAGGTGAAAAGTACGGCGAGTAGCCGGGTGAAAAGACCTTGAAACCGTACGTCTACAAGCGGGAGGAGCCTTAGGGCGACTCCGTGCCTTTTGCATAATGAGCCTACGAGTTGCAGTCACCGGCAAGGTTAACCCTTTCAGAGGGGTATCCGAAGCGAAAGCGAGTCTTAACGGGGCGCGAAGTCGGTGGTTGCAGACGCGAAACCCGGTGATCTACCCTTGGCCAGGCTGAAGCTGTGGTAACACACATTGGAGGGCCGAACCGGTAAACGTTGAAAAGTTTTCGGATGAGCTGAGGGTAGGGGTGAAAGGCCAATCAAACTGGGAAATAGCTCGTACTCCCCGAAATGCCTTTAGGGGCAGCGTCAAAGTTGAGCATATTGCAGGTAGAGCTACCGATAGGGCTAGGGGGGGTCATTCCCTACCGACCCCTGACGAACTCCGAATGGCAGTATGTATATTTGGCAGTGAGGGCCGGGGTGCAAAGGTCCCGGTCCGAGAGGGAAAGAACCCAGAGCATCGTCTAAGGTCCCCAAGGGTACGCTAAGTTGAACTAAGGGAGTCCGGCCGCAGAGACAGCCAGGATGTTAGCTTGGAAGCAGCTATGCATTTAAAGAGTGCGTAACAGCTCACTGGTCGAGCGGGGCGGGCACCGATAATAAACGGGCATCAAGTGTACCACCGAAGACGTGCCATTTTCGAATGGGTAGGGGAGCATTGCCTGCGGGGCGAAGGTTATGCGTAAGCATGGCTGGACTGCAGGGAAAAGCAAATGTAGGCATGAGTAACGATAATTAAGCTGAGAAAGCTTAACGCCGAAAGACCCAGGTTTCCCCCGCCATGTTAATCAACGGGGGGTAAGGCGGGCCCTAACGGATTGCCGAAAGGCATTACCGGATGGACAGCTGGTGAAGATTCCAGCCCTTCCTATAGGAGTCATGAGCTGACGCATTTTGAACACTTGTGGGTACTGACGGAATAGTGCGCTGAGCGGATCCTTCGGGTGAAGCGAACGAGTAGACAGAGTGCCAAGAAAAGGCTCGGAAACAATTCTATAGGGACCCGTACCGCAAACCGACACAGGTGGTTGAGATGAATAATCTAAGGCGCTCGGGAGAGCCACGGCCAAGGAACTCGGCAAATTGACCCTGTAACTTCGGGAGAAGGGGGGCCGCAGCGATGCGGCCGCAGAGAAAAGGCCCAAGCGACTGTTTAGCAAAAACACAGGGCTATGCAAAATCGAAAGATGCCGTATATGGCCTGACACCTGCCCGGTGCTGGAAGGTTAAGAGGGGATGTCAGCCGCAAGGTGAAGCATTGAATCGAAGCCCCAGTAAACGGCGGCCGTAACTATAACGGTCCTAAGGTAGCGAAATTCCTTGTCGGGTAAGTTCCGACCTGCACGAATGGTGTAACGATTTGGGCACTGTCTCGGCCGTGGTCCCGGTGAAATTGTAGTAACGGTGAAGATGCCGTTTACCCGCCACGGGACGGAAAGACCCCGTGCACCTTCACTGCAGTTTTGCATTGATGACGGGTCACAGGTGTGTAGGATAGGCGGGAGGCTATGAATGGGGGTCGCTAGGTCCTCAGGAGCCAATGTTGAAATACCGCCCTCCTGTGTCCTTTCGTCTAACCTGACAAGAGTCAGGGACCGTGCATGACGGGCGGTTTGACTGGGGTGGTCGCCTCCCAAAGAGTAACGGAGGCTTCCAAAGGTCGGCTCGGCACGCTTGGTAACCGTGCCATGAGCGCAATAGCAAAAGCCGGCTTGACTGTGCGACCGACGGGTCGAACAGGTGGGAAACCAGGGTATAGTGATCCGGTATTTCCTCATGGAAGGGATATCGCTCAAAGGATAAAAGGTACGCCGGGGATAACAGGCTGATCTCCCCCAAGAGCTCACATCGACGGGGAGGTTTGGCACCTCGATGTCGGCTCGTCACATCCTGGGGCTGGAGAAGGTCCCAAGGGTTCGGCTGTTCGCCGATTAAAGTGGCACGCGAGCTGGGTTCAGAACGTCGTGAGACAGTTCGGTCCCTATCTGTGGTGGGCGTAGGAACATTGACGGGCCCTGACCTTAGTACGAGAGGACCGGGTTGGACTCACCGCTGGTGCACCGGTTGTTTCGCCAGAAGCACGGCCGGGTAGCTACGTGGGGCACGGATAAGCGCTGAAAGCATCTAAGTGCGAAGCCGTCCCGGAGATGATTGTTCCCTTAAAGGCCGTCATAGACGATGACGTAGATAGGCCTCAGGTGTACGTGT
>NZ_BAABEY010000037.1:0-504 GCF_039540405.1 Ravibacter arvi | reverse complement strand
GGGACCGAGCCGCTTAAAGGAGGCGTCGCCTATTCATACAGGATACTGGCCAGGATGCCAAGGCATGGCGCATTGCCCAACGAACCCAACCGGTTTGTCGGAGGAAGCGAAAGCGTGGCCTCTCAGCAGTCATGTGACGCACTCCCTTCCGTGGCCCCGCTGCTCACCAATGTGACCGTAGACATCACCGATCCCGCTAAAGGACAGGTAACAGTCAAATGGATCAGGCCACAGGGCGTCGACCCGGGCGTTGGCGCTCCATTTGAATACAGGCTCTACAGGGCCGAAGGACTGGGAGGCGGCAATTACGGGACTACCCCCATCGCCGTAATCCCTACCAGCCATCAGAAAGGGGCGCCGGACACCCTGTTTATCGACAAAAACCTTAACACACTCGGATCTGCCTATCACTACAAGCTCGAATATTACGTTACCAAAAACGGAACATTGCAGCTTTTTGATGTCACAGAACCCGCCAGTACCGTCAGGCTCTCGCAAGGGGGA
>NZ_BAABEY010000036.1:801500-801655 GCF_039540405.1 Ravibacter arvi | reverse complement strand
TAAATTCTTTAATGCCTTTAAGATTTGGAAGGGAGGCCAAACGTTGTTCTGTGCTTGCAGCACCTTTTTCAAAGGAAGACCGCTACGCAAAGATTACGTCTCCCTCCTTTTTAAAATGAAAAGTACATAGCAGCTACCATAAAGTAGACCGCTGA